>JAQWSU010000040.1 GCA_029243025.1 Pirellulaceae bacterium
AGCCAATTGAACGGCGGGTTCCCGAGAGAACGACGCTGAAGGAATTATCGCTCAGCAGAGCGTCGTCAAGCCACAGGCTGGTCACGAGATTACTCGAGTAAAAATCTGCCAGACTTTGCAAACTGGCTTGAGATAAATTCAGGTGGGTGATTTGGTTGCTTGAAAGGGCAAGGTTCGTCAAACTGCTCAGCCCCGCGAAGGCACGCGGCTCGATGCTCCTGATTTGGTTATCATTAAGGTAAAGCTCCGCCAAGCTGCTCAGATGATAGATCTACTTTCCTTGTCACGGATGGCGCGGCGATTAGGTGTCACGCAAAAATGGCTGCGAGACCAAGCCGATGCTGGCAAGATTCCCTCTTTGAAAGCCGGTAATCGCTACCTGTTCAACCCAGCGGCGGTGCAGAAGTCACTAGCAGCAAAAGCCACACGGATACGGCGGGAGGGCTACCATGCAGAATAGCCCTAACAAGCCGGCCCTACTGCTGACGCACCAACAAGCTGCTGATGCCTTGGCGATTAGCCCGCGCAAGTTGTCGGGCATGACGGCATCCGGCGAGATTCCGCACATCCGGCTAGGTCGATGCGTGCGGTATCCAGTCAATGACCTGCAACGCTGGATCGACGAACAAAAGAAAGGGGGCAACAAATGATGCCCCCTACTCAACGGTTTATATCCGCCCGACCGGATACCAACGCCGGCGAGCTGCGGCGACACGTGGAAAATAAAGCCGAAGGGATTAAAAATGAAACAAAGTGAAAGTACGACGGAAGGCGTTTCTCGGCCTTCATTAGTTTGCATGGCCGACATCGACCCGCGCCCGATCACCTGGGTGTGGCCTCAGCGCATCGCTGCTGGCCGCATCACGTTGGCTGTGGGGATGCCCGGCGCGGGCAAGAGTTTCTTGACCTGCGATCTGGCATCGCGCGTATCGACCGGAACACCCTGGCCGGATGGCTCCGAGTGCCAGCGCGGATCGGTGGTGTTCATAACGGCCGAGGACGATCCCCACGACACGATCCGTCCGCGACTCGACGCGCTCGGTGCGGATGTGTCACGCATCCACCTGCTATCGGGAGTGCTGCAAACCGAGAGGGGCAAGACCAAAGAGCTGACTTTTACGCTGGCCGATGCCGACATCCTGCGGCAAACGCTAGAAACAATTGACGATTGCCGACTCGTGGTCATCGACCCTATCGGATCGTTTCTCGGCGGCCGTTGCGATTCGCACCGCGACAACGAAGTGCGGGCGGTGCTGGCTCCCATCGCTAAGCTGGCCGAGCAACACGGTCCGGCGGTGCTGATGGTGGCGCACCGGCGTAAGAGTGCGGGCGCGATCGCGGACGATACCGCGATGGGAAGTCGCGCGTTTACCGGCATCGCGCGGAGCGTTTGGCACCTGTCCCGAGACACCGAGAATCGAAACCGCCGACTGCTGCTGCCCGGCAAGTGTAACCTGGCGGCCGAGCAAACTGGCTTGGCCTTCACGATCGCGGGCGAGCCTGCAAGCGTCAATTGGGAAAGCGACCCGGTGCCGATGACGGCCGATGACGCTCTGGTCCGTGAGAAGGGAATAGCGGGCGAGCATTCGGCGATTGACGAAGCGAAAAACTGGCTTCGGGAAGCATTGGCTGGCGGCCCGAAGCCGAGCGGCGAACTAAAGAGCGAAGCGAAACGCGACGGCGTTTCCTGGCGAACGGCGGAACGCGCCAAGGCCAGTTTGGGCGTCTGCAATCGCCCCAATGGGTTCGGCGGCCAGTGGGTCTGGGCGTTTCCTGACGGGGCAGACTCCGCCAGTCTCCGCCAAGAGTCCCCAGTGTCCGCCAAGGAACAAAACTTGGCGGACTCTGGCGAGACTGTGGCGGACTCTGGGGAGGGCGATCCCTGACCGAAAGCGAATCCATCGGAAGGAAATACACGGGACAGCAATGCTGGGCCAACATCGGTATGATGCGGACAAATCAAAGCAACGCTCAATAAAACTAATTGACGAAATGAATGGACGATTAATGCTAGCGCGTTTCTACAACGGAACACACTGAAGCTACTCTGGAAATATCTCGACCCGCCAATCACGATGGACCGCAGGTCGACAAAGAAAGGTAAATAACGATGGCGAGTATTGTGAAACGTCCCAATAGCAATTGGTGGATTCAATACCTCGATTCTAACAACAAGCGACAGACATTGCGTCTTGGTAGGGTAGCCAAACGCTCGGCGGACAGCATCAAGGTCAAAGTCGAAAAGCTCATCGAAGCCAGACAATCGGGCTGCGCGATCGACAGTGCGACGGCGTCTTGGTTGGCAAACGATGCGACAGATACATTACACGTCCGACTTGTGAGGCTAGGGCTGGCCAAGGCCCGCAAACGCGACCAGGAGGCTTCACCGACAATCGGTGAGTTCACGCGCGCGTTTATCGACGAGCGGAAAGGCACCAGGAAGCCCAACACGGTCATACATTACGAGAGGGTGCGTGGTGACGTCGTCAATTACTTCGGTGGTAACCGTCGCATGATGGATGTTACGCGAGCGGACGCTGATCGCTTTCGTGAATCCCTGGCCGAACGGAGTTTAGCCCTTAATACGATTAATCGGAGGATGGGGCGCTGCAAGCAGTTCTGGAACGCAGCAATCGACGCTAAGCTCATCACCGAGAACCCATTCAAGGGTCAGGACTGCCAGGTCAGACCGGTCGAGGCACGATTCGAATATGTCGAGCAGTCGGTCATCGACAAAGTGTTGGATGCATGCATCGACGACGAATGGCGGCTGATCATCGCGATAACCCGTTACGCAGGCATGCGGTGCCCGAGTGAAGTTCTAGCCCTGAAATGGACAGACGTTAACTGGGCCGAGCACAAGATGCTAGTCGTCAGCTCGAAACTGGAACACCACCACGACGGCGGACGACGCTGGGTCCCCATATTCGCCGCCTTGCGGCCGTACCTCGAAATGGCATTCGAACAAGCTGAAGAGGGCTCGGAATACGTCATCACGCGATACAGGTCCCCCAACTGCAACCTACGAACACAGCTTAGCCGGATCTGCAAGGCGGCGGGCGTCGACATGTGGGTCAAGCCGTTCCAAAACCTTCGGTCGTCCGCTGAGATCGACCTCAACCGAGAGTTTCCGCAGCACGTGGTGGCACGCTGGCTTGGGCACTCCGAGAACGTCGCCCTGAAGCACTATCTAAGAACAACAGACGACGATTTTCTGCGGGCAGCTGGCGTGCCCCATCAAGCCGGCGAAAAAGGCGAAGCAGTAGGGCGAAGCACTCAGGCGAAGCAGCACGCTGCCGCACCGAACCGCACGAAGTCGCCGGCGCAACAAAAAACCCCTACGGCAACAGGGGTTACGCTTATCGATGCGACTCAGTGCGAGATGATGCAAACTAAGCAAGTGCCCCCTCAAGGACTCGAACAACTGCCATTCTCCTCGTGGAATAGAGACATCAGCGACCAAGGTGTTGTAGGAGGCGACATCACGCATTTCGTCGAAGCCCAACTGTACATGAGAATCGTAAAGTCGAGGATTGGCTTCTATCTTGTAGGAGCCCTTACACCCTCGATACTATCAGCCGTGTAGACCCTTCAAAAGGTATGGGGTCGTCCTTGGGATCTTTTGGCAAATTCTTTGCGGACGGATTGTATTTACGCCAGCCGCCAGCCCTTATAACTTTTGCAGTGTTGTCACGGAGACAACTTAAAAGCTCTGTTGTTAACACTTTGTCTGAGATTTTTTTCAAAAATTTTTCTCTGTCCCATTTAGGCATCACCGCCTCTCTCATTCCGCCTGAAGTAAATCCGAAAGGCAACCATTCTCCTTTGACAAATTCAGCCGCTTTATCCTCGTCCAACAACAAGCGTTCATCCTGCAACCGTTCTTCTAATTCTTTATCTGTCTCATATCTATCCCGGTCTTCAATGTAATTTTTCTCCTGAGAACCGTAGTATTTCGTTTTACCGGCGTGTTGATACTTCCATTGGGAACCGTACGCTTGACTTTCAAACCCGGATGGCATCTTGAGTTCCATATCTTCTAAATTTCCCGCTATATTATGATGATCGATGCGATAGCTATAAATGCTAAAGCCATAGAGTTGGCATTTTTTAACCCATAGTCCCGCAGGAACCCCAAGCTGGTCCTCTAGTTCCCACAGGCCTGCTCCATTAGCCCCTGACGCTCGGCCTATCATTGCTTGTGCTTCGGGGAGTGGCGCCACGAAGTTATAATCTCTCCCCCATCCTTTTATCCAAGGGCAACTTTTATCCTCTTTCATAAACATATTGTGCATGTCGGGTGTAATGAACGCATGAGCTCCGTCTTTAAAATCGGTGACGAATCTAATGATAGCGGATACAGTGATATAAGCTTCAGCGAGGCCAATCATCTCTTTCCGCCCCATCTGGTTCGCTAACCAGGCGCCGCCGGGCGAAACAGTTTTGTTTTTTGCCTTGTGTTCACGTCTATCGACATTTCCTCTTTCGTCCTTGTTAAGTTTTCGCATGTGCTCCACCTGCCCGCGAATGTTCTTCCAGCCATCTTTCGAACGTTGTTGGAGTTGGTACAGCTTTTCGCCCAGTTCGGCTTTCCGTTTTGCTAATCTCGCATCGTATACTCTCTTCCAAGCTTCGTGTTGGGCGGCGCTAGCGTTTGCGTAATACTCAACAAACTGATTTTCAGAGCGACGATAAATATCGATTGGGCGCATGTCCGTACCTGATCTAACTCAATGATTGACTGGAAAGGGCAATGTTGCCATTGACCATTAGTAACGTTTAATATCACCGACGCAAGTTATTTTAAGATTTGCAAACGTTTCGGTCATCTGTTAAGTAGTCTTGTCATGATTCGTCTGCTTATCGCTAGAGCACAAAATAAGGCCCCTTGGCGATTGGAACGATCTCTGAGGTACTCGTGAAAACAAGTGCTTTGACTTGATGACAAACGCTTCTAGCCCGTTGCTCACTGTTCCGATGGCGATTGGGACGCAGACCGGTCCTCTTATGGTAATGATGCATCGTCTTATTGCATCACTGGTCCGTTGCTACGCCGGTGAGTAACGCAAACTTGAGATTCCAACCCGCGTAAACGTTGACGAAACAGCGTAATTGATTCCAAATGATGATAACCGGTTATCGAGCAATGTGGATTGGAGATTATCACCTGGCTCTCCCCACCTCTCACCCCACGTCAAAGAGTGAAAGAATTAATGTGTTCGGAAACTCGTAGGTGACCCATCGATACCCGGACCGTGCCTGGCGGGTCCTCCTAATTTTTAGTGAAGTAAACCTATCGGCTGCGACGAGCACTGCGAAGACAAGAATGACGCACAGGATCAAAGCAGCCAGCACCGCTAACATTCTAAAAATGAGCTGCCTCCACTGCGGCATCTCCTTAAGCGTCCCCGACTGGTGCATCTTCATCCAAAGGATGATTACAAGAGCCAATATCACCATGCTTATAACAAGATCTCGCATGATACTCATTACCCGTTTACCACCAAATTGCCATGTCAGATCGGATTCATTTTCTTTGATCCGCCTGCCCGATACCACCCTCGAGAGCGACTGTAGATAGGTCAACGATTAGCGGACCAGATGTCCGTTTCAAGGCCTCTGAGACGCCGTCTAACGCACGCAAAATCCGACGCACCTCCTGCACGATGTGACGCAAAATGCGACGCAGCAGGTTGCGGCAACAGACGGCACTGAGCAGAAGCCAGTGTTGAAAAACAGCGGTTTTGCCGGGGAATTGCCGCTTGATGCTGCTGCACGCCATTCGGTGCTGAGAGAAGAAGTGCCCCCTCAAGGACTCGAACCTTGAACCTGCTGACTCGCACTATTGAGATCCTCCACCCCAAGACTCTCGTAGCTCGCTCCCCTCTCGGGAAACCCCGGCACATCCATCAAGTCCAACAAACCATCGCTATCGGTGTCGCCTGCCTTTGCGACAGAAACAACGAATAACAAAATCATGAAACAAGCCAAGATGTGGAGTCGGTTTATTTGATCAGCCCGAAAGTGGGTGATGAGCCTCTGAATTATTGTCGTGAGAGAGATCAAGCATTGCAAACCGGCGGCGCCATGCCACTTTGACCAGCCGTCGTGCCATGTGTTCAATTCCTCCTAGGAACACGCAAGACAAACTGACGCCCGCAGAACAACGGGCATTTGACCTTGAATTAGTGGTTCTGCCTTGTAGGCTGATTGGAAGTCAAAATTCTTATCAGTTAGACAGCAGCACGCTATTGGCAAGCGGGGTTACCGGTTGTCCAGCGGTTGCTGTCGAAACCCTCTTCTTTCCGGGAAAACGGACCACTAGGGCCTGTGATTGCATATCATTTAGCAGCGGCCCAGGGTTTGGGACCACGTTTCCGCGGGTGCCGAGATACCCAATGGGGAAGCCTGCATGTGGGGAGATTATCCGTTGCGCGAATGGGGTATGTGTTTACAACGCGTGATCTAGGAAGAGACTTAGAACACCTTTTTCGGGCTTCCGCAGACTCGCGGAGAAGCTTGACCAGAATGAGGGGAAGAACCAGATGCTGATTCGTCCACTGGCAACTGCCATGCTGCTCGGAGTGTTCGTGGTTGGGACCGTTCAGGCGGAGGTTGAGCGGTTTGAGCTCAAGTCGCGAGAGCCCTTCGCGGGTGGAAAAAGTTTTGGCCAGGTAGGCGTTTACCAGCGAATTCAAGGTACCGTTCATTTCACGTTGAATCCTCAGGCGCCTCAGAATCAGAACGTTGTCGATCTGCAGTTTGCGCCACGGGAAGCGGATGGCCTGGTCCGCTACTCGGCCGATGTCTGCCTGTTGGCTCCCCAGGATCTGAGCAAGGCGCGGGGGGCACTTCTTTATGACGTTAACAATCGGGGGAACAAGCTGGCCCTTAATTTCTTCAATTTTGGCTCCCCTGATAATCGCAATGACCCACGGACCGAGGCTCAAGCTGGCGACGGATTCCTGATGAAGCAGGGGATCGTGGTTTTGTGGAGTGGCTGGATTGGCGAACTATTGCCCGGCAATGAACGTTTACGATTGCATCCTCCCACCACAGTCGGATCCGACAAGCCATTAACGGGGCCCGTTCGTTACGAGTTGTTTACGGCCGGTCCAGCCACGGCGCTGGCAGTGAACGGCGGCGGCCATGGTGCTTATGATGCCGTCGATCCCCAGTTGAAGAAGGCCACCTTGACGCGCCGTCAGCGGCCGGAAGATCCACGGGTCCCGGTGGCTCGCGAGAAGTGGACGGGCGCCTGGGAGAAGAAGAGTGATGAATCAAGTTTGTCAAAGCTGACCGTCCGCATGGAACCGGGGTTTGCACCGGGATTCTTGTATGAGCTGATCTACCAGGCAAAAAATCCGCTGGTGATGGGGACAGGCCTGACCAGCGTTCGAGACCTTGTCTCGGCCCTGCGTTATGGTGACGGTAAGGATAATCCCCTGTTGCTCAATGGTAAGCCAGTGATTCGCCGGACGCATGGGTTTGGTGTTTCGCAGAGCGGCCGGTTCTTGCGAGAACTGGTTTACTGGGGACTGAATGAAGATGAACGGGGACGGCGATCTTTTGATGCCGTGATTCCTCACGTGTCAGGAGGTGGCCTGGGGTCCTTTAATTATCGATTTTGCCAGCCCACGGCTTACAATACGCAATTTCGACAGCATGAGTATCCCTCGGATCGCTTTCCCTTTGCTTATGAGATCCAGGAAGATTCTGTTTCCAAACAGCGGGATGGGATTTTGCAGCGCTGTAGAGAGTCGACCGCACCGTACATTTTTCATACCCAGTCCAGTTCCGAGTACTGGCATCGCAGTGGCAGCCTGGCTCACACTGATACCCTGGGGAAAAAAGACTCGCAGGTTCCAGATACTGTGCGGATCTATATTTTCGGGGGTACGCAACATGGTCCAGCCAGTTTTCCGCCTGGGAAATCAGGAACGTCCAATGCTCAGAACCCGGGGGAGTACCAGTTCTTTCTGAAGGCCTTGCTCCTGAGGCTTGATCAGTGGGTGGCCGATGGGACCAAGCCGCCGGCGAGTGTCTATCCAACTATTACCTCTGGAAACCTGATCTCACCGGTGGCGGCTGCCACTGGATTTCCCCGCATTCCGCAAGTGGCATTTCCGGCAGTTTGGCAGCAACCATCGCTCTGGAAACTTGGTCCCCGTTGGGAGAAGCAGCGTCTCGTGGATCAGGAACCGCCTGGACGCCTGGCTGATTACGTGGTGCTGGTTCCCCGCTTCAATGCAGATGGTAATGAAATGGGCTGTTTGAATCCAGTAGAAGTTGCCGTGCCGGTCGCCAGTTACACCGGTTGGAACCTCATCCGTGATGGCACCGGTGCGGATGGAAACCTTGCCAGCTTGTGCGGCAGTTACATTCCTTTTCCGAGAACCAGGGCAGAACGGTTGGCCACGAAAGATCCGCGGCGTTCGGTTCAGGAGCGTTATGAATCGGTCGATGTTTACATTGCCCAGATGAAGACCTATTGTGACGGACTGCTGAAAGGCGGCTATTTACGGGCCGCCGACGTCCCCCGTATTCTGGAGACGCATCGCAAGCGAGTTGAGCCTTTGTTTAACAACGTTCCTCTCCAGCCGTGATCCTGTTGCTGGCGGAGACCTCGATTTCCGACCTGGTTTCGTGACGGGATACGACAGATTCGATAAGTTTGCGAATTTTTTCGACCGTCATCGCATCGGTCTGGCACTGGCGATCATCGCGATGTCGGTGACCTGTGTGGTTGGGGTGGCGCTACTCGGATTTGAAGATCAGCCCCGTGGTATTTTTCGTACGGACGACAATTCCTTTCGACAATTGGAAGAGGTGTTTGAACAGTTTGGCGCCGACGAGGTAAACTGGATGGTGCTGGTAGAAAGTGAAGATCTTTCCGCCACGTCGTATCAGTTACAAATACCGTCATGGATTTTGTAGATCGTGGCCTCACCCGCGCTGTGATGATCCGCCAGCAGGTTCTGATTGTTGTTGTCGGACCGAATGTACGCCGCTCGCGAAGTGATCGCTGCGAAGTGCTTTAGCTTCAACGTCTCATCCTTGGCCCGGGCCGCCTCGCTCAGCGGGTAGACCTGGCCGATCGGTAACTGCAGTTGACCCTCCCGCACCCACTTGCCCAACCAATCCATCGCCTGCCTCATCACGGTCTCGTCTTCGATGACCGTCCCGACTGCCAAGCCGTAAACCGTCCGATTTTCAAACAGCAGATCATCGCCTAGGGGTCGGTCAGTGGTGATTGCGTGTGTGCCGTGCTGGGGATAACTCGAAACAGCACATTTACGGCTGCAGCTCTCTCCCACCGGCCACCACACTGGGTGCAATCATCAACGCGCGCTTCGCCAAGATTCTGGAATGCCATTGGACGGTGCGTCTTTGCCAAGCGGCACGGCCGAGGCGGCAACTTCACGGCGAGAAGTTCGTCTTGACGAACGACGACCGAACGTTTTTTGGCAAACCGGAACGACAAGATTCGGAATTCCGCTTTATTTGCGCGCACCTCGAACACGCAGTTTGCGATGAACACTGCTACGCAATGCGAAGAAGAGTCACGATGGACAAGTGGTGGTATTGTGAAAGTCTTTTCTGGGCAGTCATTCCGATCAAGATTCTCTCACGCACAATGGTGGGATTCCATGAGGGAGGTCAATTCGAAACCGCTCTCGTTACTCAGCTGCAGCATTCATATTGACTCCTGATGCCGAATTTACATTCGTCGTTTCATAGCCAAAATTGCTGAAAGCAGCGGCATATAATTCGCGCACAATGTTAGCCGTATCATCGTCATAGAGATCATCTAATCGGCTATGTGCGTTTGTCTGATGAGGGCTCTGATTTGAAATCTTTGCATCATCTTTCGATCTATGAAAGATCTGTTAAACAATTTGAAGCAAACCCTTTTCCAACGTCTCAACCTTACCGATGTAATCTAGTTGAGCGATAGGGTAATTGATTAATACAGATTATGGAGCCCAATGTGCATCCATGTACAAGCCGCCGTTTTCAAAGTGATGCTAGTCGAGTTCGATTAGCTGCTCGCACGTCAAATCAGAAAGCCGATCATAGCTGGCTAACGCGGCCTTGTGATCGTAATCATCGCCAGAACGTCTATGCTCATGCGAATAAAGCGTTCTTATCCCCGTTGAACTGGCAGCTTTAGGGACTTAAAAAAAACAAACTTAGGCGGATCAGAAACTTTCGATTTATTATTAACGAGCCTCGTGGTTTTAAGCGCAGCCTGCGGTTTATACTTCCTGAAATAAGGCTTTGACACCATTAGGATAGTCTCTCCTAACAACTTAATCTTTTTACGAAATACATACATCGCAGGCTCTACATGGAACACCACGATACAACCAATTCTTCACCTCGGAGTCACCATCGCAGTTTTCCTCGGGGATGAGGTCGCAGGTTCGAATCCTGTCCCCGCCACTTCGGTTGGTTGCAATAAGTCGCAGTCACCCGCAACCCCCGGCAAAGCTGGGGTTTTTTCATGCGACGTCGAAACGATCTGCGACGTATTGCAAGCCTTTGCGTGCACCTGCTGCGCCGCATTCTGCGCCGCTTTTGACTCACCCTTCACCGCAGCTGCGAAATGTTCCTCCGTCGTCATCAGATAATGCCGCATAGCCACACTTCTTACAGGCTCGCCCGTCAGCTTCAAGCCCGAAAGCCACTCAAGGCTCGCCCCTAGTAGCATTCGTGGGTTTTACCATCAATAATGGCTTTTCGTATCCTAACGGCATAAATCATTTAAGCTTGAGATGATTCCAATGGTTGACAAAGATGATCCTTCTTTGAACTGGGAGGAAGCTCGACTTATCCCGGTTCCGGGCATTGGTAAGGCGGAGGAAAAAGAGTTAAGAGCGACTTCAGCGTTACTGGCTGTGCTCACGGCAGTGAATGAATTCGGTGTCGCCATAACGAAGCCATGCGGATCAATCAAAGGCAATCTTGAAGCATTTATTGAAGTGCCCTTTGAATTAGCCGACGGTCGCAAAGTCCGTCCTGATGGACTAATAAGGGTCTCCCGAGGCAAGAAACGTTGGGTAGCCTTAATTGAGGTCAAAACCGGCAGCGACGAATTAAAAAAGAATCAGGTTGAGGACTACCTTGATGTCGCCAAAGAAAACAATTTTGATTGTGTGTTAACCATTTCCAATCAAATTGCACGAATACCCGGGCAGCATCCTGTTGAGGTGGATAAACGCAAAATCAAGAAGGTGGATTTGCATCATCTGTCGTGGTCTCGCGTCCTGACGGAGGCAATGCTTCAGCGCTCGCACCGTGGTGTGGCTGACCCTGACCAAGCGTGGATTCTCAACGAACTCATTCGTTATCTGGAGCACCCTAAAGCTGGGGCCGTTGATTTCAATGACATGGGTGAACACTGGGTCAGTGTTCGGGACGGGGTGAAGGCAGGGACATTAAGGCATCATGATAAACATGCTTTTGAAGTAGCCAGTAAGTGGGAAGAACTGTTAACGTTTGCTGCCTTACGATTGGGCCGCCGATTAGGAACTGACGTCCAAGAAGTTCTATCCGCTAAGGAGCGAAAGGATATTTCGGTAAGGATTGATAATGTCGTTGACTCGATGGTAAAGGACGGGAAACTGGCGGGCACAATCCGCATTCCCTCTACCGTAGGAGACATATCTCTAATTGCAGATCTACGAGCTCAGCAAATTATTGTTGGTTGATGTTGGTGCTCCCCAAACTGGGAGACACTCAACGAGAATAAATTGGCTATTACGGCAGCTCAAAAATGCGCCAGACTCGATCACTCTTGAATCTTGGGCCGCTCGAAGTCGAACATCTTTGGCAGATGTAATTGCAAGCGTAAGATCCAAGCCTGAGCTTTTGATTCCGCAAGACAATCGCGACATTGTTAAGTTCACCGTTTCTTTAACGCAAAAAATGGGACTCAAGAGAGCGGCCGGTAAGCGTTCGTTCATCGATTCTGTCATTGACCCTCTAGATGATCTTTACGCCGATGTAGTTCAGAGCTTGAAAAAGTGGCAACCTCCTGCACCCAAAATGGATCCGATACCCGTAGAGAATAAGCCGGCTCCAGCTAGGCAGGAAAATGAAAACGCTGACGTAGCTCAAGACACATCTCGCGACGAGGCTGAAATGTCCCAATCAGCAGATTCAAACCCTCCAGGATCCGATCCCGAAATGATTGATCCGAAAAGGGATAATCAAAACACTTCACAATCACAGCCGGAAAGTTTTGGCGAAAGCAATGCGTAGCAACTCTTTCATGCAGCAATACGGGGCGCTCGGACGGTTGCCGTGGGCACACAATGCTGCCCAGGCAAACTAGAAACACAAGCCGTTTGTTTCGTCGTAGCTAACTAAGATGACAGGTTGCCAGGGCTTCCGATTGATGAAGAGCGCAGGAGATGGGTGGCGATTTCTGTTTTCAGCATTTATTCCTTGAGCGCAATTCGCGAGTCTGTTACCTTCGGGCACCGTAGGATCCTTAGAGCAGCACCACGAATTTGAGACATCATCATGCCCCGACTATCTTTCTTGCAGATTGTTTCCATTGTCGTCGTTCTCGTTGTTGGGATGGCAATCAATCTGCAGGCATCCATCGTTGACCTAACGTTTAGCGGCACCTATGAAGGTGCCGTAAGTGGGCCCTTCAGCTAGTCGATGACTTACGATACATCGCTGGACACGAATACCGAGTTTTTTGCCACAGGAGATGCGCTCGGGGGAAAGGTGACAACGCATCCCTGGTATGGCTATTCCGCCTCGGGGATTATCGACTCTGATATTGAATTTGATGGGGCTGGGTTTTTGCCGAATCACATACTTTTAAGTATTGTTGACTTAGGAGATGCAGCAGACATTTGGTTCGATGTCGACTTGGCAACGGGGGCAACGCCGACGCTTACTTTGATCAGTTTCACAAATCTCGAAGGTGATCTCACCATCGGTAAGGCAATCACGGACGCCTCCAACATTTTTATGGTTGCTGAATCGTCGATAGAATTAGAGGAAATGATTGGAGACGGAATGCCATCGGGTTTGCCTGAAGATGGAGTCTCATCCGATCTGACCATCAGCTTTCCGGAGACCGACCCCATTCCCGAACCCGCTTCGGTGATCACTTGGACGTTGCTTGGCGTCGTTGGCTGTATCGCTACTTGGTGGAGGCGTCGTCGCCGAGCTGGCTGATCAGCAGATCTCTCTCGTCGTGAAATCGTTCCCCCGTCTGTGG
>JAQWSU010000041.1 GCA_029243025.1 Pirellulaceae bacterium
AAATAGAATCCCGTAGGCTTTCAGCATCGAGTCGACGTTTGTGGGCGCGCCAGAGCAACACGTTTTCCGGGTCGAACTTGCCACCGTTGGGATCACCTTCCTGGCTGGCCATCTGCCAACTCCGGGACAGGACAATTTCCCACAGCCCAAAAGTGGATGCGATCGCGGCCTATAATTTCTCCTACTTCTGTTTTAAGACCCGAGAGCTCTTGCTGAACTATTTTCAATCAGCTTACGCGGGACTCAATCGGCAAGGGATATTCTTCCTCGACATCTTTGGCGGCACCAGCGCCATGGAAGAAAGTTACGAAGAGCGCGACATCGATAAGAGCGTTCGCTATGACGGGTCAAAGGTCCCTGCCTTCAGTTATATCTGGGAACAGAAACGTTTTAACGTCATCACCAATGAAATTCACTGCAAGATCCACTTCGGATTCAAAGATGGTAACGCCATCTATGACGCCTTTGATTACGACTGGCGGCTGTGGACACCACCGGAGGTCTGCGAGTTGCTAATAGACGCCGGCTTTAAGCAGGCCGACGTCTACATTCATGGATGGGATGAATTTGGTGAATCTGACGACATCGTCCGACTACGCAATTACTACGAAAACGAAGTCGGCTGGATCGGTTATATCGTCGCCGTTAAGTAAGCGCTATCGCTGCCCCTCAGGCAGCGACCGCTTTCTTGTTCTTCATCACGAAGAGCGCCACGATGCTCCCCACGGAGATGAGCAGTAGCGGAATCCCGATCAGTGGACGATAGAAGATCCAGGCCATGGAGATCACCAACATCGTGATACAGAGTGATCCCAAGAAGGCGATAATCCCAACCCCCACTTCGAGCAAACTTCCCAGAAACGGAAGTACGTCGGCAGCGACACTCAGCGGTCTAAAGATCATTCCGATACCAACAGCAATCAGGACTAGACCAACCAGACGCAAGATCCAGGTCAGCATGCGGTTCTCCGCCTGAGCATCTTCGAACATAACCTCAGCCGACACAGTGCCGGACTCTAGGCGCTGAAAAGACTTCCCATTCGAGGCCTGCCAGGCCTGAAAGGTATTCCCAACTTGTTGAGAAATCAGCGAAACGTCCTGAGGAAGCACGACTTTAAAGGTAACACGCACATCACCAATCTGAGGACTAGACGGATTAGCGCCCATGTAATACCCATTGGCATGAAGCGTAAGCTTGGACTGTAGGTCCTGCTGAATTTTGGACAGCGTTTCTTGTGTCGCATTCATCGGTTGAGCATTAGTGATCTGACCAAGCAGCCCCGAGTTTAATGTGAACGCACCAATGGTCGCTTTGGTGGCGGTCAAGGTCTCTGAACTATACGGCATGCTGCCAGGGTTGACCTGTTTTGATGGGTCTCTGAAATTGCTGGAGTCGATCACAGACGAAGACCAAACCTGTGAATAGCTGGGCGTCTCCACCGTTTCGGTTCCTCCACCCAACTTCTTCTTCTCTTCTTTAGTTATGGTCTCTTCGACTTGGTACATCTCAACCGTTCGCATTAACTTCAGCGCGGTAGCCGAGATACCAAAGATGCTATCTGAAAGGGTATCTTCCGTGGTGGCCAGTCCTGAGAGGTGCACGAGTTTGGAGTCATTGCCTGGCGACACGGTATCTGCTGATACACTAACAACAGCCCCGGCTCCCTCTTTGAGCATTTTGTAGGTCTTTACAGCGCGGCCTTCGTTCCACCAAAGCATCATGATCATAACAAAGACCAAAATGATTCCAAAAATGACACCTTTGATTGCGCCACCAAGACGGCTGAACCAGGATTGAGAGCTTACCGTGGAAAAATCAGACATGCGACTAATCCTTATAGCAGGTCAATGGAGATTACTTATTCGTCAAAGGGACGATTATTCAGCGGTGAAGCGGAGAAAGTCAAGGAACCAACTCTTATAAAATTCGACCGATATTACAAGGGTCTGGATTCGGTGCTCGCTGAGCTCTTCTGGCACCACACATGAAGCCCGATCATCAGAATGACACACAGCATATAGGTCGCAAAAAAGTCAGGGGCAGCCAGGAGCCCTAAGTTGTAATGGATACCTGCAGGGCTAAGCGTATACGCATGTATCACCCCAAAGAAAGAGGCCGCAGTCGCGACAGCAAACCAGCCAGCGGCCGCAAGAAACTTTTTTTCGATAATTCTGAACTGGCGAATCTCGGGGATCTTGTACCAAGTGGTCGCCTTATCCACTGTTGCGACAAAGATGTCAGCTGCCTTTTCGGCAAATCTCAAAGCCGATCGATCCCAGCGTTTTTATCAAGCCGCGTAATGCGTTTCACAATTCCACGACGAAGCCTGCTGACCGAGCGATTGGCTGGCCTTGCCGGAATTCTACGTGAGCTACATTGGCTCGGACCCGATAGGGTCGCCTGATGCTATTGGAGGCTACGCAAGAATTTCTTTGACGACACTTCCAGCCACGTCGGTTAAACGAAACTGGCGGCCTGAATAACGGAAGGTAAGCTGTTCGTGATCCATCCCCAGCAGATGCAGGATGGTCGCATGTAAGTCATGCATGTGAACTTTACCTGCAACTGCTTGGAATCCTAGCTCGTCCGTCGCGCCGTAGGCAAATCCAGGCTTAACTCCGCCACCGGCCAACCATGTCGTGAACCCCTTGGGGTTGTGGTCGCGGCCGTCAGCACCTTGCGAGAATGGTGTACGGCCAAATTCGCCGCCCCACCAGACCAGCGTATCTTCCAGGAGCCCACGTTGCTTCAAGTCAGCGAGCAACCCAGCAATCGGTTTGTCAACTTCCAAGGCCAGTTCTTGATGCTTGGGCATATTGCCGTGCTGATCCCAGACGGGCGCGGCGTCATTATCGCAGTGGTTGATCTGAATATAACGCACCCCGGATTCGGCCAGTTGACGCGCCGCAAGACATTGGCGACCGAAGCTGTTCGTCGGCTTTTGATCGATTCCATACAAGGCCAAAGTTTGCTTCGATGCCTGGCCAAGATCGAATAGATCTCCCGCGTCATTCTGCATGCGCCACGCCAATTCAAGCGACTGAATTGCTCCTTCGACCGCCGCATCGGGCTGAGCACCCGCTTGAATGCGGTTGAGACGCTTAAGAAAACTGTATTGCTTCCGACCCGACTGCGCGCTTACCAAGCTATCCAAGTTGACTAGTTTCGGATCAGCATCCCGATTACCCGGTTGCCCCAGCACCGTACCTTGGTAGATGGGAGGAAGGAACGCATTGCCATAGTTTCGGGGACCGCCTTTATTGGCCGGTGGATTGATCGTCACAAAGGCAGGAAGATTCTCGTTACCACTTCCTAGCCCATAACCAATCCATGCGCCCACCGATGGACGTACAAGGTTCGTCGCCCCCGTGTGTAAAAACAGGGTCGCTGGCCCATGCGCCACCCCTTCGGTATGCATGCCGTGTAGAAAACAAATGTCATCCACGTGTTTGGCGATTTCTGGAAAGAGGCTGGAAACCGTTTGGCCGCACTGGCCGTAGCGACGGAAGTCCCACAAATGCTTCATCACCTTCTGGGCGTTGGTTGTTCCTCGATGGGCAAAATCGATTTTTTCTCCGTCGCGCTTCCTCAGTTGGGGTTTGTGCTCAAAGGTATCAACCTGACTAGGCCCCCCCTGCATAAAAAGAAAAATCACCCGCTTGGCCCGTGGCGCATGCATGGGTAGCTTGGGGGCCAGGGGATTCGGGGTTGTGGCACCCGCAATGCCGGCAAACGCCAAGTGACCGAAGCCGCAAGCGGCCGATTTCAGCAAATGGCGGCGCGCAATACAATGGTCACTTAACATAATCGCAGCCCTAATGAATGTATTGAAAATCGACACACGAGTACAAACTACGGATCAAGCCTGCTCTTGCTTCTCTCGAAAAGTCTTCTGATTTGAGGAACTCGAGCGTCAGCGTCATTTCCTCAGCACGCGGACTTCGGCAGAGAATTTGACGATAGGTTCGTCTGACTGCATCCTCCAGATCCGCGCGCCCCTTGATGAACTGTTCCGCAGCGACCTCTGCCTGCTCGTGGACGAACGGACTGTTCATGAGGTAAAGCGACTGCGTGGGGAGAGTGCTTTCGAAACGTTTGCCAACGACGAAGCTGGGATTAGCGAAGTCAAAAGCGCGGAAGATTTCGTGCAGTCGATTGCGAAACACAGGGATGTAAATACTGCGTTTCATCGAAGTATACTTGAAATTAAATTCCGACTTGAAATCCGACGGCAAGCTAGGGCCGCCGCGCTGCATGTCAAGCGATCCGGATAGCATCAAAATAGAATCCCGTAGGCTTTCAGCATCGAGTCGACGTTTGTGGGCGCGCCAGAGCAACACGTTTTCCGGGTCGAACTTGCCACCGTTGGGATCACCTTCCTGGCTGGCCATCTGCCAACTCCGGGACAGGACAA